>NZ_JBQENM010000004.1:0-40290 GCF_052044795.1 Ensifer sp. 22521 | reverse complement strand
GGATCTCGTTGGCCGCGCCGGACTCGCCGGTGAGCCACAGCCCCGTCTGCGCGTTGTCGGTGCCCGACAGCGTGTAGCTGACGCTGCCCTCGCCGTCCTCGCCGAAGGCCGGGGCCTCGAACAGGGCGGCGATCGTCGCCGCCGCAATCGTTGCCGTGTTCACGCCGTCGCCAGCCGCCGGCAGCGGAGACTCGTCAACCGTCGCCGTCGGTCCTGCAACGTTCTTCGCCACGGCATTCGGCCCGTCATCCTCGAACCTGACCTTCGAGCCGATTTCCTCGACGTCGCTCGCAACTTGAGTAATTTTGAAGCCGCCAAGATCGAAGGACACGTTGCTGCCTGACGGCTGGTCATTTCGGATCAGCACGCGGTTGTGGGCGCTATCCGTGGTGTACTGGATGACATCGTTGTCCTTCACGCCGGTGATTGTGGCGCCGAGGCCCGTGAGCGTGATGGTCAGGGTGTTGGTGACGTCGATCCCTCCGCGGATAACTTGCACCGACGCGATATTGATCTGGGTGTCGCCGGTCACAAGCGGGTCATTGTTGTTGATATAGTTAGTCCCCGTTCCGTCTGCCGTGAGATAGGCCTCGAGCTCCACGGTTGCGGTCGTGTTAGAACTGCCCGGATTCATCTGCGAGATCGTGAGTCCGGCACCCAGAACGTCTTGGGCATAGCCGCTAAATGCAATGTTAGCCTCGACGTTTGCCTCGGTTGGGCTGAGAGGCTGCCCCGGATTATTGCCGGCGTTGGGCCCGGCGATATAATCCGCGTTGGCCCCCGTCACAAAGGTGACCACCAACGCCTTTTGGGCCTTGATATGTTGACCTTCGGTGCCGAGTGTGGTGGGACCGCCCCCCTGACTTGAACTGACGGTGTCGCCGTCATTTGACACGTGCTGGCCGGCCGACTGGTTGGCCGGATCCTCGCCGGTGATAAGGATCGCCAGCGATGTGTCTCCGAACATCATGAAGAGGTTCTGGCCCGAAGGCGCGTTTGCGAAGGAGAAGTTGTTCTCCCCGATGGCGGAGACGAACAGCTTGTCCGTCAGGTCGAGGAAGTCGTCATGATCAGCAACCGTGCTGCCGTCCACGTCGTGTGCGATTGTGTAGCCGTCCGCGATCACGGTCCACATCTTTGCGCCGGTGGTGATGCCGGATGTCTTGACCTCCTCAAGATAGATCGCGAACGCGATGGGATCGTCGCCGCTGTCCCCAGCCACGCCGTAGACGATGTTGTTGTTGGTCGGATCGGTGAAAAGAAAGATTTCCGTGATCGTCCCGTCGTCAGCAACCGCGGACAAACCGCTGTTGAAGGTGGACGTCGCGCCTGACACGTAAGCCGTGAAGGCGACTCCATCCTCGCCGGTGAGCGCGAAGTCGCTGGACGCGGTGGCGCCGGTGACGGTGATGATGTTACTGCTGGTGGTGCCGTTGTAACCGCTCAGCGCCGCCTCATCCACTGCCAAGGTGTAGAAGCTTAGCCGGCCCGAAAATGCCGTCGGTAGGCTGCCGCTCGAAATATCATTATCGTCGGCGTCGCCCGCAGGTGACGGTGTGGCGGCCTCGTTTTGCAGACCATCGGTTTCATCGAGAACGACAAATGCGCCAGTCGGTGTGATCGTGATTGCCATTGTTTTTCTCCCTCACGGAACCGCCCTAATCGGTCGGTGGCGTTTCAGCCCTCCCGCTGGATTGCCGGAGTGGCTTTGGCGCGCCTGCTGTCGCGTTTGTCGAGGGGAACTTCTGACGGCAGGCCGCCGGCAAGAATCGGGCACGCAGATGGCTCCCGGCCGCAGAACGATCTGCAAGCCAGAGAACAAGTCACGCCGTCGATGGAAATAATCCGCTAGTGACCATCTCGTGATGAACATCGCTGAATTACCTTCACGCGTGTCCGCGCAAGGCACCCTCTCTCAGATGAGGTCGTCAGCTATCTCTCTCGGTAATCAGCCATCTTTCTCGGTTAGGAGAACACCCAGCCCCCAACAACACTGCGGCACGCTGGGAAAGGTAGCGGCGGCATCATTACGAAGCTCCAATTCGGGGTTTTCTTCAAGCTACCCTTCCGTGCTACGTACAAAGAGCTAACGTTTGGCGTCATGATTATGGTTTGATGATTCATCGACTTAGCGCGACAAATGTACACTTAGGTGGAGGTCGATCCTGGCGGCTCTTGACGAGCACGAAGATGCGGCTCATGCCCGGCATGCCGGTAGAGGTCATGATCCTCAATCACCAGCAAACGTTCCTGCAATACATGATCAATCAACCGGTTAACGCGGTCGCTGACGAAGAGCATCCGCGATCACTGAGCCGAAATGAGCGATGCTGCCTTCCTCGCTAGACGCCCCACACCACGGCTTGCTCGTGCCGGTGGATGAGATGCTGAAGCTGGTCGAAGCTGTGGCGGATATGTTCGAGAATTTTTCGATGGCCGGGGTATGCGCCGAGGTCGCACGTCTCAGAAGCCCAAGGGCACGTTCCGGGTGCGGGACGGAAACCGGAAGTGCTGTGATCGATTTTTCGTTGCGTAGCGCGAAGACGACGCTGTGCGGAAGCACAGTCAAGGCGTCGATACCCTTCAGATAGTTGACGAGGCTCATGAGTGAGCCGCCCGTGTAGCGTATCTTGATCTCGGTAGCCCCGAAGGAGAGCAGCAGGCTATGAAGATCCGCAAGCAGCGGGCCTCCCGGCGGCGGCGCCACCCAGGGATATTCGAGAAGCTGCGACGGCTGCGGCCGTCTCTTCAACAGAAGCGGATGCGTGACCCGGCAGGCGACGACGTTTCGGCCGGGAAGCACCTTCTGGAACGCCAAGCCCGATCCCTCCTCAAGAATATCGAGCGGGCAGATGGCAAGATCGATCTGATCGCCCTTAAGGGCAGCGCGCAGATCGGCCATGTAGCCGTAGCTCTGGTCAATCCTGACGTCGGGGTTTTGTGCCTGGAAGTCTGCGATCATCGGCGCGATCAAGGCGTCCATGAAAAATGGCGTGCCGCCGACGCGCACCAGACCGCTTTTTGTGGCCCGGCTTGCCGGGAAACACTGCTTGCCGATTTGCTGATGCTTCTGCCGCGCAGGACCAGCGCTCCGCACCGCCGGCGGTTGCGGTCGACAGGTGACACCGAGCCGCTCAACGCGCTTTCCTCGCGAATCCATCTAAACAAAGAGTGACGCGGATCTTGCTTGAGCGCAGGCGTTTTGCAGAACAACCTTTCAGGTTCATGTCAGGTTTGGATGGCCTTCTGCCGGCGGATCGGCCATTTCAGAAACACGGGCGAGGTGCCTGGATGTTCGAAGTGCGTCGGAAGGACAAAGGACTGTGCGAATGGTTGGCAAGGCACCGCACCTTCACGTGCACGAGAACAACAACCGGAGAGACGAGGTTTTTGCCGCCGCGGACACGGCGGTTGGCGATTTTGCGTTCAATGCGACGGTAGCGGCCGTCTTCGACGACATGGTCAGCCGATCGGTTCCCTACTATGGCGAGATTCAGCGGATGGTCTGTGAACTCGCCGGAGATTTCGCCGAGGCCGATACCAACCTCTATGACATCGGTTGTTCGACGGCCACGACGCTCCTCGGCCTCGATGCCCTGGTCGATCCGGCGGTGCGCTTCGTCGGCATCGACAACGCTCCCGACATGATCGAGAAGGCGCGGGAGAAGATCGTCCAGGCCAACACCAGTCGGGCGATCGACCTGAGGGTCAGCGACCTGCATTACGGGGCGGACATTCACAATGCGAGCGTCGTCATGATGCTCCTGACGCTGCAATTCGTGCGTCCGCTCTATCGCGAGCGGGTAATGCACACGATCTACAACGGGCTGAATGAACGCGGTGCGCTTATTCTCGTCGAAAAGCTCACCAGCGAGAACTCGACGTTCAACCGCCTGTTCATCGAGCACTATTACGATTTCAAGCGCCGCAACGGTTACTCCGACATCGAGATCACCAAGAAGCGCGAAGCGCTCGAGAACGTGCTCATTCCCTACCGATTGGATGAAAATCTCCAACTCCTGAAGGAAGTGGGCTTCCGCAGCGTCGAGGTCTTTTTCCGCTGGTACAATTTCTGCGGCATCATCGCCATCAAGTAAGAAAGATCGGCAAATGATCGCTATCGGTAATTTTCTCTTCCGTTTCCGGAACCAACTGTTTCCGGCCATCATCATTGTTCTGTTTCTGCTGGCGCCGCCTCCGGCCCTGGTGCTGGATAGCGCAGCGTTAACGCTCGCCAAGGAACTCGCGGCCGTACTGGTCATCCTGGCCGGCCTCACCCTGCGTGCGACCGTGGTCGGGTACAAATACATTCAGCGCGGCGGCCTGAAGAAAAAGGTCTACGCCAAGAATCTCGTTACGGAAGGCATGTTCGGCGTCTGTCGCAACCCGCTCTACGTTGGAAACATGCTGCTTTATTCAGGCGTCTTCCTACTGCACGGCAATCCGCTTCTCGTCGTCTTCGGCATCGGGCTCTTTGCCTTCATGTACCAGTGCATCGTTTATGCCGAAGAAGCCTTCCTCGACAGAACGTTCGGCGAAGCCTACCAGGCCTATTGCCGCGACGTGCCGCGATGGGCATTGCGAATGAGGAACTTGGCGCAGTCTACCGAAGGAATGTCGTTCAACGTCAAGCGCGTTATCGGCAAGGACTACTCGACTGTCTCAGCCGCGATGATCGCAATCCTCGCGACCGAAATGTACAAGTTCGCGAGCAATGCCCCCGTGGAACACAATACCCGTGTACTCGCGGCACTCGGCGTTCTGATGGCGCTTGTTGCCATCAGCACGGCGATCGTCAGCTACATGAAGAGGCGCGGCGCGTTTCGCGAACGCGCCGCATCCTAGCGATCCGCCAGAGCCCATTGCTCCACGATCGCGACCATCCATGCGTCGGCGGCGCTGCCGCAAAGTGATGCGCAATGTTTCAGGGGCTTGACGCCCATCCCCCATCGAACATAGGCAAGGACGAACAAGTGTCCGGTGATATCTTGAGAGTCCTACTAGTCGAAGACGATCAGGTTCTGGGGGAGGCGCTGCGCGACCATGTCGCGGCGGCCGGCCACGCCGTCGATTGGTTTACGCGCATTGCCGATGCCACGGCCGCGACGGAGACGGTTCTCTATGGTCTGATACTGCTCGACCTTCGATTGCCTGACGGTTCGGGGCTATCGCTCCTGCGCTCGCTGCGGATGCGGGGCGACGGCACGCCCGTCATCATCCTGACGGCACACGACCAGATCTCCGATCGCATCGAAGGATTGAACAGCGGGGCCGACGACTATCTGGTCAAGCCATTCGATCTCGGTGAGCTGAGTGCCCGCATGCTGGCCGTTTCCAGGCGGTATGTCGGCAAGGCGACGCCAACGGTCCGCCTTCCCGGCATAGAGATCGATCAGGTTCATCGCAAGGTGCTGGTCGAAGGTGAAAGCCAGAGCCTCAGCGCAAGAGAATGGGCCGTGCTCGACAAACTCGTCGCCCACCCCGGCGCGCTGGTTTCGAAAGAGCAACTCCACGACGCGCTCTACGCCTTTGGCGCTGAGATCGAAAGCAATACGGTCGAGGTCTATATCAGCCGCCTGCGCAAGAAGATCGGCTCCGACCGGATCGAGACCGTGCGGGGCCTCGGCTACAGCATCAGGTGACTGGATGTCGCGCGTTGCAAGCATGACCCGCAGGCTGACCATCGCGCTGACGAGCGTCGTCGCCATCTTCTGGTTCGTCGCGCTCGGCCTTGGCGTTTATGTCATGCAGGACGAATTCACCGAGATTTTCGACAGCGGTGTCCAGGAAACGGCCGAACGGCTGCTGCAAATCGTAGTCGACGACATCGCCCGCGACCGTGCCGATGGCACACCCGCCGCCGGGCTGGTCGCGCCAGCGCTGAATTCACAATATCTAGCCTATCAGGTCCGCGATCGCAGCGGCAGGGTGTTGTTTGACGACGGCGCGCCGGAACCCTTCGCCGTTCCGCTTGAGGTCGGTTTCTCGGAAACGGCAACGCAACGGATCTACACCGCCGGAACAGCCGACGGCTCCCTCTTCGTGCAGGTGGCTGACGCCTTCGAGCATCGCACCGAAGCCCTCTTCGAGGGCGGCACGGCGCTTCTCTTGCCGTTGCTGGCCCTGATTCCGACCAGCATCATCGCCATCATCCTTGTCGCGCGACGCGCGCTTGCGCCGGTCGAACGGTTGCGCGAAGAAATCCTTACCAAGGACAGCGGCAACATGGCCCCGCTCGATGAAGCGGCGCTGCCGAAAGAACTGCGGGCAATTGCCCGTTCGGTGAACCTTTTGCTGACGAGACTCAAGGCCGCGCTCGAAGCAGAACGGGAGTTCACCTCCAACAGCGCCCATGAACTGAGGACCCCGATCGCCGGTGCACTCGCGCAGACACAGCGGCTTGCGAGCGAAGTGCCTCCCCCTTTTCGGCAACGAACCAGCCAGATCGAACGCGCGCTGCTTCACCTCGGACGGCTGGCGGAGAAGCTGTTGCAGATGTCGCGGGCCGAAGCCGGGATCGCCATCTCGGACGAAAGCAACGACCTGTTGCCGGTGCTGGCACTTGTGCTGGAGGACATGGAGCGGTCGGCGCTCGGCGCAAGCCGTCTCGAGGTTCATGTCGCCGAAGGCGCCGAACTTGTGCGTCCGATTCCCCCCGATGCCTTTGCGATCGTCCTGCGCAATCTCCTGGAGAATGCACTTATCCATAGTCCTTCCGGCAGCCCGGTCAGCATCGACGTCGATGCGCAAGGCGTGCGCATCACCAACGACAGTGTCGTCATCGACGCGGATACCTTGAATGGCCTGACCAAGCGTTTCAATCGCGGGCCGACGGAAGCTTCCGGCTCCGGCCTCGGCCTTGCGATCGTGCAGCGACTGGTGGAACAAATGCACGGACGACTGCTGATCGCTTCGCCGGCCCCGGGGATGGACCGGGGCTTTCATGTCGAAGTTCGTCTCTGACGATTGTCAGGCTGGGCGTCGTCGCCCTGACATGCCCTTACTGCTGATCGAGCGCGCGGGTCAGGCTGAGCGCGGCGATCGTGCAGATCGCACCTGAAATCAGATATCCGCCGATGAAGATGATGCCGAAGCTGCTGGCAAGGCCGAGTGCGACGAGCGGCGCAAAGGCCGCGCCAACGAGCCAGGCGAGGTCGGATGTCAGCGCCGCACCGGTGTAGCGATAGTACTGGGTGAAGCGCGACGAAACGGCTCCGGAGGACTGGCCGAAAGATAGGCCGAGGATGGCGAAGCCGATCAGGATATACGCATCCTGGCCCTTGCCGCCGGCATCGAGAAGGAACGGCGCGGAGAAGCTGAAAATCGCGATCAGGATGGCGCCGATCATCAGCTGGTTTCGCCGACCGATCCGGTCGGCGATCACGCCCGACAGCACGATGCCGATGGCGCCGAGAGCGGCACCTGCAACCTGGACCCACAGGAATTCGGCTGCCGACTGACCGCCAGTGAGCGTTATCCAGCTCAAGGGGAAGATGGTCACGAGGTGGAACATCGCGAAGCTCGCAAGCGGCACGAAGGCGCCGAGCACGACATCGATGCTGTGCTTGCTCAGCATCTCGAAGATCGGCCTGGCCTCAAGCTCCTTGGCCTCCATGGCCGCACCGAACTCCTTGCTGGCAACGATGCGCAGACGCGCAAAGAGCGCCACAACGTTGATCGCGAAAGCGACAAAGAAAGGATAGCGCCAACCCCAGGCGAGGAAGTCCGCCTCGGAAAGGCTGCTGACGAAATAGCCGAAAAGAATGCTCGCCAGCGCAAAGCCGATCGGCGCGCCGAGCTGTGGGATCATAGCGTACCAGCCGCGGTGATTCTGCGGCGCGTTGAGGTTCAACAGTGAGGCGAGACCGTCCCAGGCGCCGCCAAGCGCAAAACCCTGTCCAAGGCGGAACAACGCCAACAGGGCCACAGCCCAGTAGCCGATCGTATCGTAGCCAGGCAGGAAGGCGATCGATGCCGTTGAGCCGCCGAGGATGACGAGCGCGATGGTGAGTTTCGTGCCGCGTCCGTAGTTCCGGTCGACCCACATGAAGACGAAGGACCCAACGGGGCGTGCGAGGAAGGCGAGGGGGAACAGCGCGAAGGACATCAGCGTCGCGGTCACCGCATTGGACGCGAACGGAAAGATCAACTTCGGGAAGACAAGGATCGAACCGAGCCCGTAGACGAAGAAATCGAAGAATTCGGAGGTTCGCCCGATGACCACCCCAATGGCGATGCTACCCGGCGACAGAGGTTTGTCGTCTTCATGAATGCGACGTGCATCCCGCTCGAGACCAGACGATGTGGGGTGAGAGACCGAAACCATGAATTTCTCCGACGAACGAACGTCTTGTCGTTAGAGTGTTGACCAATTGGCGTCTGATATCAAGAATGCCGCGCACGTACCTGCGCACATGTCTCATTTGAGTTCGTGCCTAACGTTCGCTGGAACAGCTGGCGTCGGACCGACAATAGACTTTGCGCCCGTACAAACGCGCATAGAGCGATAAGGCTGTCACTGCACTGCGGCAAAATGCTGCGCTGCGACGATGGACCTCACTTCCATGCGCGATCATGCCCGAGTAATGCCGACTAGACAAAACGCAAGTTGAGGCCGCAATGCCGAAGCCATTCAGTTTAGCCGGACGATCGATGATATCCGTCCTGTTGCTCTCGACACTCACGGGATGCAACATGGTTGTGATGTCGCCATCCGGCGATATTGCCGCACAGCAGAGGGATCTGATCGTCATTTCGACGGTCCTGATGCTGCTGATCATCGTACCCGTCATTTTCCTGACGCTTTTCTTCGCCTGGCGCTATCGCCAGTCGAACACGGCCGCCAAATATGATCCGGAATGGCACCATTCCACCGGTCTCGAAGTCATCATCTGGTCGGCGCCGCTGGCGATCATCATCGCGCTCGGGGCGATCACCTGGGTGAGCACACACAAGCTCGATCCCTACCGGCCGCTCGACCGCATCGATGCGGCACGCCCGGTGACGGAAGAGATGAAGCCGATCACGGTCGAGGTCGTAGCTCTCGACTGGAAATGGCTGTTTTTCTATCCGGACTATGGCATCGCGACAGTCAACGAGATGGCAGCACCCGTGGACGTGCCGATCAACTTCAAGATCACAGCATCCTCGGTGATGAACTCCTTTTATGTTCCGGCGCTCGCCGGCATGATCTATGCCATGCCCGGAATGGAGACCAAGCTGCACGCCGTCATCAACAAGGCGGGCGAATACGAAGGGCTCTCATCCAACTATAGCGGTGACGGCTTCTCGCATATGCGCTTCAAGTTCCACGGTGTGGACAGGGCGGGCTTTGACCAGTGGGTCGCCCGGGCGAAGCAGAACGGCACGATGCTCAACCGCGATGCCTACCTGAAGCTCGAAAAGCCGAGCATCAAGGAGCCGGTGCGCTACTACGCCTCCGTTGACGACGGCCTCTATGAGGCGGTGCTCAACATGTGCGTGCGGGAAGGGCAAATGTGCATGAAGGACATGATGCACATCGACATGATGGGCGGCGCCGGCGTCGAAAGCCACGAGAACCGCGCCAAGCTCGAGCATGACAACCGTCATGCCGGTGGCGCAGCGGAAGCCTCCGCGCCTGCCGCAACCTTCCCCGAAACCGGCAATCCCGCCAAAAGCGAGGAACCGGCCGAGGGCGTCAAGGAAGAGCAGCCAGCGCCGATGAACCACGATATGCACAAGACGCAGTAGGAATTCGCGCGCTCGCCGGCTCCGATCCAGCGGGCGCCAAGGTCCCTTTGGGCCGCAATTCGAGACATATTGGAAGACCCATGTTTGGTGACACCAGCCTCACGCAATTCATCTTCGGGCGACTTACCTGGGAAGCGATCCCCTATCATGAACCCATCCTCGTCGTGACCTTCGCGGTCGTGGCGGTGGTCGGTCTCGCGATCCTCGGCCTGATCACGAAATACAAGCTCTGGGGCTATCTCTGGCACGAGTGGTTCACGAGCGTCGATCACAAGAAGATCGGCATCATGTATATTGTCCTGGCGATCATCATGCTTTTGCGCGGCTTTGCCGATGCGCTGATGATGCGCCTGCAGCAGGCGATCGCCTTCAACGGCAATGAGGGCTACCTCAACCCACATCACTACGACCAGATCTTCACCGCCCACGGCGTGATCATGATCTTCTTCGTGGCGATGCCCTTCGTCACCGGCTTTATGAACTATGTCGTGCCGCTGCAGATCGGCGCACGCGACGTCTCCTTCCCCTTCCTCAACAACTTCTCGTTCTGGATGACCGCCGGCGGCGCCGTCATCATCATGATGTCGCTGTTCGTGGGCGAGTTCGCGCGCACCGGCTGGCTTGCCTATCCGCCGCTCTCGGGCGCCGACTACAGTCCCGGCGTCGGGGTCGACTATTACATTTGGGGGCTACAGGTGGCCGGCGTCGGCACGACGTTATCGGGCATCAACCTGATCGCGACCATCGTGAAGATGCGCGCTCCGGGCATGACCTTCATGAAGATGCCGGTCTTTACCTGGACCTCGCTCTGCACCAACATCCTGATTGTCGCGACCTTCCCGATCCTGACGGCGACGCTCGCGCTCCTGTCGCTTGACCGCTACCTCGGCATGAACTTCTTCACCAATGACCTTGGTGGCAATCCGATGATGTACATCAACCTCATCTGGATCTGGGGCCACCCGGAGGTCTACATCCTCGTGCTTCCGGCCTTTGGCATCTTCTCCGAGGTTGTTGCGACCTTCTGCGGCAAGCGTCTCTTCGGCTACGCCTCGATGGTCTACGCCACCTGCGTGATCATGATCCTGTCGTACCTGGTGTGGCTTCACCACTTCTTCACGATGGGGTCTGGCGCGTCGGTCAACGCCTTCTTCGGCATCACCACGATGATCATCTCGATCCCGACGGGTGCCAAGATGTTCAACTGGCTCTTCACCATGTATCGCGGCCGCATCCGCTACGAATTGCCGATGCTGTGGACAATCGGTTTCATGGTCACTTTCGTCATCGGCGGTATGACCGGCGTCATGCTGGCGATCCCGCCAGCCGACTTCGTGCTGCACAACTCGCTGTTCCTCATCGCCCACTTCCACAACGTCATCATCGGCGGCGTGCTGTTTGGGCTGATGGCCGGGCTCGTCTACTGGTGGCCAAAGGCCTTCGGCTACAAGCTCGATCCGTTCTGGGGCAAGATGAGCTTCTGGTTCTGGCAGATCGGCTTCTTCTTCGCCTTCATGCCGCTCTATGTGCTTGGCCTGATGGGTGTGACCCGCCGCGTCAGCCAGTTCGAAGATCCGTCGCTGCAGATCTGGTTCATCGTCGCCGCTTTCGGCGCCGTCCTGATCGCAATCGGCATCGCTTCCTTCATCATGCAGCTGATCGTCAGCTTTCTCCGCCGCGAGCAACTGCGCGAGACGTCCGGTGACGCCTGGGATGCCAGAACGCTTGAATGGTCGACCTCGTCGCCGCCGCCGGACTACAACTTCGCCTTCACCCCGGTCGTGCATGACCACGACAGCTGGTACGATATGAAGAACCGCGGCTATGAGCGTCCGCTCACCGGTTTCAAACCGATCCATATGCCGAAGAACACCGGCACGGGCGTCATTCTCGCCGGCATCAGCGTCGTGCTTGGTCTCGCGCTGATCTGGTACATCTGGTGGCTGGTGGCCGTGTCCTTCATTGCCCTGCTTGCCGTCGCAATCGGCCATACCTTCAACTATCAGCGAGATTTCTTCATCCCCGCAGAGACTGTAGCGGCGACTGAAGATGCACGCTCCAAGCTGCTCGAGGAACGGACCTGAGACGATGAGCGAAACCCAAGTCCAAGAAAACGAGAAGCCGCAGTTCTACATCACGGAAGAGCATCACCCGGAACACAGCACCATGCTGGGCTTCTGGCTCTACCTGATGAGCGACTGCCTGATCTTCGCCGTACTGTTTGCCACGCACGGTGTCGTCGGGCGCAACTACGCGGCGGGACCGTCACCGGCCGACCTGTTCGACCTTAGCCTCGTTGCCTTCAACACGGCGATGCTGCTTTTGTCGTCGATCACCTATGGCTTTGCAATGCTCCAGATGGAGCGCAACGCCAAGATGGAGACGCTCTTCTGGCTCGGCGTCACCGGCGTGTTCGGCGCAACCTTCCTGGCTGTGGAGCTCTATGAGTTCTATCACCTGCTTCACGAGGGCGCCGGCCCGACACGTTCGGCCTTCCTGTCGTCGTTCTTCACGCTGGTCGGCACGCACGGCCTGCACGTCACGTTCGGCATCATCTGGCTGATCACGCTGATGGTGCAGGTCAGCAAACATGGGCTGATCCCGGAAAACCGTCGCCGTTTGATGTGCCTGTCGATGTTCTGGCACTTCCTCGACGTCATCTGGATCGGCGTCTTCTCCTTCGTCTATCTCTTGGGAGCTCTCGGATGAGCGCACATTCCGACCACGAAAGCGCGTTCGAACCTCACCACGCGCACAGCCATCACGGCGATGCCGCCGGTCACGGTTCGTTCAAGAGCTACATGACGGGCTTCATCCTGTCGGTGATCCTGACGGCTATCCCGTTCTGGCTGGTCATGGGCGGCGTGCTGGACAGCAAGCTTTTGACCGCCGTCATCGTCATGGGCATCGGCGTCGTCCAGATCGTCGTGCACGTCATCTACTTCCTGCACATGAACGCCCGTTCCGAAGGGGGCTGGACGCTGATGGCGCTGATCTTCACGATCGTCATCGTCGGTATCGCGCTCGCAGGTTCGCTCTGGGTCATGCATCATCTCAACACCAATATGATGCCGATGACCCATGAGATGATGAAGAACATGCCCTGAGCGCGGGACGGGCAGGCGGATACGACGATGATCACCGACGACAAGGCGACGGGCAGGGTCCGCGTATCCTCCCGCGCCCGCCTGATGATGACGGGTGCCTTGCTCTTCCTCGTTGCGGTGTTCCTGACGCTCGGTACCTGGCAGGTGCAACGGCTCTATTGGAAGCTCGATCTCATCGCTCGGGTAGAGGCGCGTGTCGGGGCGCCCGCGGTGTCGGCGCCAGCACAATCCGATTGGGGCGCCGTCAATCGGGAAAAGGACGAATACCGGCTCGTCACCGCGACCGGTACCTTCAGTCACGACCAAACCGCGCTGGTACAGGCTGTGACGGAGCTTGGCGCTGGATTTTGGGTCTTGACGCCGATCCGGCTTGAGGATGGCTCAACCGTGCTGATCAACCGTGGCTTCGTGCCGGCCGATCGCCGCGATGTTGCCGCACGCGGTGAGGGTGAGCTCGACGGAACCGTTACGGTAACCGGGCTTCTGCGCATCACCGAACCCGGCGGCGCCTTCCTGCGGTCCAATGATCCGGCAAGCGATCGATGGTTTTCGCGAGACGTCGCCGCGATCGCCGCCGCGAAGGGCCTGCACAATGTCGCGCCTTACTTTATCGATGCGGATGCAAAACCCAATCCCGGTGGACTGCCGATCGGCGGCCTCACGATCGTCCGCTTTCGCAACAGCCACCTGGTCTATGCGCTGACGTGGTTCGCACTCGCAACGATGAGCGCCGCAGGTGCGTATCTCGTCTACCGCCAGCGGATCAAAGCAGACTGAGAGCGCCGGGAATGCTCGGTTCCGGCTGGGACGGCTGATTCCGCTCATCTACGACAGTATTCCGCTCGCCCGAGTTCAACGAAACAGGGCGCTCGACCCGTGTTCCGGGGAGCGCCCTGTTCGGACCCGGAGTGCCGTCATTGAATGCTGATAGCATCGCTGATGACAAGCTCTCGATACGGGTGATGTCCCTTAAATGGAGTGGGCGGCCGCAATTTCAAGAGACCAGTGCGGGGCCGGTTTCGAGTAGGCTTCAGATGATGGCCGGCGCAGCGGAGCATTTGTCGCCGAGGGTCCGCAATGACCTTGCCCGAGGCGTGAGATCCGGTCGATATCCGTCGGCAACATGAAGCCCACGCAGGACTGACGGCCAGTGCACGCAGGCGCTTCGGCCCTGCGATAGTTTCGGTTGGATAGGTTCCGAAGCGCAGAACCTCCAATCGAAAGTGGCCCTCTTGGGAGGGCCACTTCTGATGTCCAGCGGATTACTTGGCGCCGATTGCCTGAAGGCCGGCAGTGGCGCAGTTAGCGTCGATATCACCCGACGGCGCACCGCCTACGCCGATGCCGCCAACCAGGGCCTTGCCGAACTTGATCGGCACGCCGCCAGCCTGGATCACCATCCGGGCATCCATGTCGCGAAGACCTTCATTCGCCGGCTTGGAGGCGATGAACTCGCCGAGGCCAGCCGTGTCGCGGCCCATGGCAGCGGACGTGAAGGCCTTGCCCTGCGCGCTGTTACCGGTGTGCGGACCGGAATTGTCGGCCTTCAGCAGCACCTTGGTTGTGCCATCGCGACCAACCACGGCAACGCTGACATTGTGGCCTTCCGCGGCGCAAGCCTTCACTGCGGCTTCGGCAGCCTTGACGGCCATGTCAAGCGGCAGGTAGGCCGCGGTCGGCAGTTCCTGCGCCGTGGCGGCGACGGGAGCGAGAAGCGCGGCTGCGAGCACGATATTGCGGATCATCATAGGTTCCTTTCCTGTTGATATGGAAAGGTTATCCCGCCTCGGCTGTCGCCGGTATTCGTAGACCTTGCGAGAGCATCCGTAGTTCTACGGAGTTTTCGTTCCGTCGAGCCAGATGCGCGTCATTTCCGCCTGCGACGTGCTGCCGAGCTTGGCACCGATTGCGGCGCGGTGGCTTTCGACAGTGCGCGGCGAAAGGCCGAGACCTTCGGCGATCTGGCGGGTGGTGAAACCCGCAGCGATACGCTCGAGAACTTCGCGCTCGCGCTGCGTGAGCATCGCCAGCAAAGCGAGCGTCTCTGCCTTCTCGGCATGCACGCGCATGGTGCGCTCCAGCAGTTCGTGGCCCTTGTGGATCGCATCGATCAAGTCCTGCTCGTCCACCGGCTTCGAGAGAAAATCGATCGCGCCATTGCGGAAGGCACGGCGGCAGGCCTCGATATCACCATGACCGGAGATAACGATTGTCGGCCAGTCTATCCCATGTTTCACCAGTCTCTCCTGCAGCTTCAGCCCGGAGATGGCGGGCATGCGGATATCGAGTACCAGGCAGCCGGGGGTAAGGCGAGAAACCTGAGACAGAAAGGCTTGCGGATCAGAAAATCCCGTGACCTTGATGCCGACCGTCGAGAGTAACAGGCTGAGCGCGCGACGCACCGCATCGTCATCGTCAACGAGATAGACGGGGAGGGTCATCGCATCGGCTCCTCGGTTCGGCGCGTACGGGGCAGCGTCACCCTGAAGGTGGCACCGTGGTCACTCTCGACCAGGGCGATTTCGCCGCCGGCGCGTTCCACCAGTCGCTGGCTCAGCGCCAGACCGAGCCCGGTGCCGCCGGCGCGGGTCGTCACGAACGGCGTGAACAGCCGTGGGCGAAGTGTTTCCGGAACGCCGGGGCCGTTGTCGGCGACCTCGAAGACCACCGTGGTATCGTTCGCGCTCAAGGTAACGGTCACGCGTCCTGTATCGCCCGGCTGTTGAGCCAATGCCTCAAAGGCGTTGCGGACCAGATTGAATGCGACCTGTTCGATCTCGACCGGATCGGCAACGACCGAAACCGATGTATCTGGAACCTGAAAATCAAGCTGAATTCCACGCGATATCGCGTCCGGTTCAAGTAGCGCTTCAACATTTGCGAGCGCCTGACGCAGATCGAAGGCAGCAACGGGCGCGGCATGGGGTTGCGACCAGTTGCGGAACCGTTCCAATATGGCGGATGCCCGGCGCGCCTGGCTTACGGTGTCCTCCAGTACCGGAGCAAGCGTTGCGTCTTGCCCTTGACTGAGCAGCCTTCGCCCGGCCTGTGCTTGCGCCAGGATTGCAGTCAGGGGCTGGGTCAGTTCATGCGCCATGCCGCTCGCCATTTCGCCAAGCGCATTGACGCGCGAGGCGTGCGTGAGGCGCGATTCGAGCGCACTGAGCGTTGCCTGCTGTTCTGCTGCGCGCGTGCGCGCACGCTGGCGCAATGCAGCTAACCCTGCGAGGTAGGCAAGGCTCACCACCAGAAGCGTCAAGCCGGTCTGTACGGGTGGGAACATGTCCGCGAACCCGATTTCCATGCCTGTTTCCAGCACCAACGGCTGCGATACGCTGCTCAGCGCCTTCGAAAAGCGGATTGCCTCGGGCAGGGCGGCCGGCTGGAGCAGAAGGTGTCGGTCCGGCAAAGATAACCGCACCGCGACCCCCGGGCGAGACCAGAATGGCCCGCCGTCTCCGATCAACTTCGCTGCGTTGATACCGAGCATCAATCCATAGCGTGCCTCGTCGCTGTTTGGGCTGCGCTTGACCATGATGTAGTGGTCGGGGCGTTGCGGGTGGGGCAGGAGAGCGATGCGCCCGTCCGAAGCTCTGGCAGTTGTCCGGATGAGCTCGGCGGTCTTGAGGTCGAGTGGATCGCTCCCGACGGTCTTCGCATTTGGATCCAGGGGGACGAGCTGAACCTCGTCGATCCGCGGATAGAAGCGCGCAATCGTGCGGGCGACCTCGAGGAACAGGTCGTGCCTGCGCCCTTCGGAGGCGACGGCAACGGCCGACAGCGCGGTCAGGTGCGCATCGTGCTGATCGGCCCGCTGGGAGGCCAGGCTATGGAGGAGCGTGCTCTCTTGCTCAAGTTCGGCAACCAGCGCCTGCCGTTCCCAGCCCGCCAGTATGCCTCCACCGACGAGCAGGAGGAGACACCAAAGGACGACCAGATAGAAGGGGCGTTCGAAGATCGAGCGATTGCTGTGCATCATCGGTTCGGCGGTCTTGTTGTTATGCGCTGCCTTCTGCAGAGAGCGGTCGCAGCTCAGGCGCGATCGTGTTCGCCTCGATCATCTCGCCGGTGAAATGCGCGCTGTCAATCCATCGAGCTGCAAGCATTGCCCAGGCATCGATGCAACAGCAAGCTTCGCACCGACTGCAAATCCATGCAGTGCGCCGTCTCGATCGACGCACCCGCGCGGCTGTCGCTGCCCCCTTACCGACCTCTACCCGTCCACTATTATAGTCGTCCGAGCCAAATTCGATCCCGCGCCGCAATGTCCTCCAACACAGCGCCGCCACGCTCTCCGCATGTAGTGATCGAAGGAGACTGATGATGCGTCGCTGGCACTCCGCTCAGGCGAGGCTCATTTTTCGCAGAGCCGCCGTCCGCCGTAGTAGGGCTGATAGGTGCAATCCGAAGGGCGGAAGGAACGATAGCTGCGGGAGCAGGCCGTGATGTTGCAGGACTGCGGTGCGGCGGGGCTTTCGACAAGCGCTCCTGCCGCAGGCGCCGCCATCGCTTCCCGCATGAAGTCGCGCCAAATATGCGCTGGCAAGGCGCCGCCCGTGACCCCCTTCATCGGCGTGTCGTCGTCATTGCCAACCCATACGCCAGCGACGAGTGGCTCCGTGAAGCCGACGAACCAGGCATCGCGATTGTTTTGGCTGGTGCCGGTCTTGCCGGCCGCGAACGCACCGGGAGCGGCCCCGCGTCCGGTTCCGCGCTCGACCACCAACTGCAAAAGGCCAACGAGATCCGGTTGGTAGGTGGAGAGATCAATGGTCGGCGCGGCCTGTGAGCCGACACGAAACGCCTCCGGCTGTCCGGCCGCCTGAAAATCAATGATGCCCCAAGGCTCGACGGGCGCCTTGCCGAGATGGACAGAGGCATAGGCGCTGGTGAGGTCAAGCAGACTGACCTCCGAAGTGCCGAGGGCCAAGGAAGGTGTATTGGCCAGCGGCGCGTTTATGCCGAGCTCGCGCGCAGCGGCGATCACATTGTCGAGCCCGACCTCCTGGGCAAGCGCCACAGTCGGCGCATTCAGCGAGCGGGCAAAGGCCTCGGCAAGCGTGACCCAGCCGCGATAGCGGCCGCCGGAATTCTCGGGCGACCAACCGTTAATGTCGATCGGCGCATCCAGGACCTGGTCGGACAGGGTGAACCCTGCCTTCAGGGCCGCATAGTAGACGAACAGCTTGAAGGTGGAACCCGGTTGCCGCAGGGCGGTCACCGCGCGATTGAATTGGCTTTGCTTATAGTCGCGACCGCCGACCATGGCGACGACCGCTCCGTCGGGCGTCATCGCAACCAACGCGGCCTGGGATACTCCGGCCCGCTTTCCTTCCGTATCCAGCGCGTTTGCCAGAACCCTTTCGGCGATCCGCTGCAGCTGTGGGGACAGTGTCGTGCGCACCGTGGTCGAACCCGGAGATGCGCCGGCGATTTCGCTCGCCTGCGGCGAGATCCAGTCGGCGAACCAGCTGCCGGATCGTGGCGTCGGCGTCGTCGGGTGGAGCGTGGCGAAGCTCGCCTTGACTTGTGCAGCCTCGGGTGCGGTGATCTTGCCATTGGCTACCATCGTGTCGAGGACGACCGATGTGCGTTGGCGCGCACCTTCAAAATTGTCGATCGGATTCCACTGGCTCGGCGCCCGCAACAAGCCAGCCAGCATCGCCGATTCCGGCAGGTTGAGTGCGCCGATGTCCTTGTTGAAATAGATCCTTGCGGCTGCGGGCATTCCGGTCGCGCCGGCGCCGAGATAGGCGCTGTTGAGGTAGCGCGTCAGTATTTCCTGCTTGCCGAGCTTCCACTCCAGCCACAGGGCGATCACGAACTCCTGGACCTTTCGTTTTATTGTTCGGTCGCTGTCGAGATATTGCAGCTTGATGAGCTGTTGGGTGATGGTGCTGCCGCCCTCGACCACCGAGCCAGCTTCGAAGTTCCGCACGAGCGCCCGTCCGATCCCTCTGACATCGATGCCGAAATGGTCCATGAACCGGCGGTCCTCGATTGACAGCACGGCATCAATCAGCCGCGGCGGGAATTGGTCGTACTGTGCGTAGGGTCCCTGATAGGGGCCTTGTCTGACCAGCGGTCCTCCGTCCGCCGTTTCCAGCACCACGACAGGCTTCAAAGTTCCGTCCCTGATCTCACTCCAGGGAACATCCTTCAGCGCCCACACGAGTACAGTACCGGGAATAAGGAGGCAGGCGAGGAGGACCAGGCCGATGGCAACCTTCCACCAGCTTGGCCTGACGAAGGTGCGTGCGCGATCTTCGGAGGGCTTCTTACGCAGCGCACCCAGCCGGTTCCCGAACTTCACCAGAGCAGCCACGAACCACCCACGGGGATCGTCGGCAGTTGATGCGGCTTCGTCTGCATTCGAAGGGCTGAATTTCATTTTCAGGGAGGAAGCCGCATGCTTGGTCTTCGCGCGGATCAAGGTTGCACCCACCTTCAAGTCGTGGCCGAGCGCAACCAACAGATGGCGAGCTGCCTGTCCGCTTTGGCCGAAGAGTGTCGGGGAGGGGGTGGCTTGCGTGGATTGATCCGGCCCGTCGGATGGGTTTGAAGCGCCCGTCTGGAGCACGACATGCTCGACAGTCGATTCCGAGCTTTCCGGGCGATCGGCACCCTTGCTGGAGGTGTTTGCAATCTGGGTTGAGGTCTTGGGAGGGCGTGGCATCGGCTACCGCTAAATGGATCTTCCGGAAGATAGCGCGACCTTGTGACCTGACAATGTTCATGATGCAATGTGCAATTGGCCGGCAGGAAGGTGTTTCCGGCAACAGAACTCGTTCTCGCGGCGGTGCAAATGGCGGGTCCGAAAGGACCGCGCAAAGCCTATCGTTCGGGTCCGGTCAGCGGTGCTAGCGCCCTGTCAGCGCTCAGGACCGGTCTCGGAACAGGCCCTCTTAGCGCCAGTAGATAGGCAAGAAGGAACAGCCCCCATGCCAACATCCAGCATGCGGCCGCGGTGACGACGGGATTAAAATACGCGCTACCGATCCATTCGGCCAGAATGCGGATCATTGCGGCGAGGCAGATAAGAGCGAAAGCACATGCCATCTTCCCGTTGAGCACGAGTACGCCTTCGTTGCGTGCCATCGCAGCACGCATCATGAGGGCCGCCATCATTGTTCCCATTGCCCCCATAGTCGCCGCATGCACGGCGGTCGCGGGTAACATCTGGTCTGGAAACATGGTGGCGAAGCCAATGAGCAGGAGAGCCCCCGGCGTCCAGGAAAAAGCAAGATGCAGCATGAAGAGCGCCGGGTAGCACCGGGTTTTCAGGCCTTGCCAGCCGCTCATTCGTAACACGAGCGCCAAACCGGACAGTACGAGGAAAATGCCCTCTGCGTTCGTTTGCTTGGTAGCATTGAGGCAGGCGGCCGCAACTATGCCGCCGATCGCCAGGCAGGAAAGCCCGGGCTGGTCCCGAACGAGACCTGCCTCACCAGTTCGTCCGAGCCAGGAACGTGTGAAAGCGGGCACGGCACGGCCGCCGATCAGGGTGATCAGGGCGAGGAAGATCCGCGGCACTGCATCTGCGACGAGATCGCTTGCCTCTCCGTCAAGCCACAGCGGGCTGAGCACGCCAATAAGCGCCACGGCGAACGGTGCCCAGAAGCGGCGTCCCGCTCTGCCCGATACACCCCCCTGGGCGAGAACGACCGCGAGAAAGGCGAAGTAGGCTGACATCCCGACTGCGGCAGCAACGACCGGGAGGTGCGCCGAAAGAGCCGTCGTCAGGCGGGCCACGCACCAGAGAACGGTCGCGAGCACGGTGACCTCAGCTGAGACCGGGCCTTTCTTTGTCCAGGCGGGCAGGGCGGTCAACAGGTAGCCTCCTGCCGCCGCACCGGCCATGCCGAAGAGAAGCTCATGGCTATGCCAGGCGGCTCTGTCCGGTCCAATACCATCGGGCAGAAACCAGACCGCAGGCGCGACAAGCGCCCATAGACCCGCCAGAAAGAACAGGGGTCGGTGCGGCGCCTGCCAGATCGGTGTCCACGGCTTTGGCGCCGCGATCATCAAATCGTCTGGAGGCCGGCCTCGAAGCGCGGAAACAGCACGGCATTTTCGAGATGCATGTGCGTGACGAGGTCCTCGGTGAGCTTACGCAACCCGGTATAGAGTGCTGTCCACGAACCGCAGGCGCCATCCGGCAAGGTTAGCCCGTGGGTGACATGCTCGATCGTTCGCAGATGCTCCACCTCGTCGTCGTGCTCGCGCCGCATCTGGGCGATCGGATAGGAAATCGTCGCGCCATCACCGCGCTGCATCATCGGGAACAGCACGAGCTCTTCCTTCATCATGTGGCTTTCGAGCTCGTCGCGCAGCGCCTCCAGGGCTTGGGAAAGCCCGACAGGGGCCGACGGATGGCCGCCGTGTACCCGTTCCACCTTCTGAGCAAGCGGAATCAACCATGCGAGCTCAGCACGGTGCGTTTGGTGGTACCTGTGGAGGAGGTGAGCGATGAGATCGGCGGTCTCCTCCGGGGCATCTCGACTTGCCGAACGCTTGAGTGTTTCCAGTTCTGTCAGCAATGCCGAAGGGGCGATACCGGCCTTGAGCGCGGCTTCCGACAACAACATCTTGCCGCCGCAACAGAAGCTGATGCCGTAACGGCGGAAGAGTTCCGCGGCCCCCGGCAATTCGGCTGCGATCGTTGCGACTGTGCTTTCGAGGCTGAGATCGGTCATCATCTGTTCCTTGTTGGATGCTTGCAGACGGATTCCGAGCAGCGCTCGGACGCATCGAGTCGTCTGGGGTTGAGGCAATGTGTATCGGCCCCTCCGGCGCCGGGGACTTCCGGGCTGCCGAGCGGCGCAGAGAGCATCCTTGACTAGGCGAGGTGAGGATCTTCGTCTTTGTGCCTGCGCAAACGCCAGAACCGCGCGTGCGTCTCGTCTTCGACCTACCGGTTCCTCTTAGGTGCGGGGCGTCGTCCGCCCAGGGATCGACTTCGACCGCGAGCCGCTTCTTGATCGGTCATTATGTCCCGAGTCAGGTCAGCGTCAGACGCATCCGCGAGGTCGACAACGCCGATCCCACCTTGTCCGTCGAGCACGGTGAAGCTGGCGATGCTTAACGTAGAGTAAATGTCACGCTCGGGTCACGCGACAAGGAGACGATGTCGCGATAGGTTGCAGGGTCATTTCAAACCCTGCAATGCCGTTCATAGCGCCTTCGGTGCCTTCAGCAAGGCCAGCGCCGACGCGGCATCCCGTATGGAGTGGAATATCATGCGCCGCTATCTGTTCAATATCTATGCAGCAGGCGTCGTCAGCCGCGACGAAGTTGGCCGGAAATACCCATCAGATGGACCCGCAGTTGCCTATGGTCAAAGGATTGTCGATGAACTGACCAAGGACGACGACTATTGCGACGCCGTCATCGATGTGGTTACGGCGTCAGGGCGTCTGGTTGCGCGACTGATATCGAGCGAAACACCGCTCGTGCATCACGTGAGGCAACCGACGCGACAGATTTCGCTGCACTGAGCCTGCTGATTTCGCCAATCCGTCGACGGGCACAGCGGATTGATCCGGGTGGACAACCGAAGGCAAGTCCTATGCAGCCTGTTCGCGAGCTGAGTTGTGATCGAACAACGTCCGCGCTGCTGCCGCCAGCAGATCCGTTTGCGAAATCAGTCCCAGCACATGATGGTCGTCATCGACGATGATGACCGCGTGAATTATTCCGCTGGTAAGCGCCGGAAGCAAGCTCATCGCCCGGTCGTCCTGGCGCGCGACCACTGGTGTAGCAACGTTGCTGCCGACAGTGGCACCGGGCTCGGTCAGCTCCCTCAGTCCGACTGTACCGACAAGCCGCTCGTTTCCATCCTTTACGGGGATGGTCCGGATATTGTGTCTGAGAAGCAACGAGCGCGCGGCCTCGCTGCTGTCGTCTTGATGGACGCAGATGACGTCGCGCGACATGATATCCCGGCACAGGATGTGGGGTGTCGCCCGAATTGCCGCCTGCAATTCCACCTGGCGCAGCACCCGATCAAGATCCTCCCGGCTGATGTCAAACGTTTCATCCAGCGCCTCGAGCGCGGCATCGACATCCGCACCGGTGAAGCCGACCCGGCGACTGGCGGGCGGATCAATGGTCGCGTGCGTATTTGCGGGCGGAGCGACGACGTGCGGGTAGTTGCGTCTCGCCAGCTTGTGAAACAGGATCCCGAGAGCCACCAGCAGGCACGAGTTGAGCGCGACGGGCACCAGCGGGAACAGGAGACCCCAGCTCGCCACGACAGGGCCGCCAAGCACTGCGGTCAACGCAGCGGCGCCGCCGGGCGGATGCAAGCAGCGCGTAAATGACATCGCCGCGATCGCGATCCCCACGGCAATACCGGTTGCGATCAGCGGATCCGGCACGAACATAGCTGACAGAACCCCCACGAAGGCGGAGATCGTGTTGCCGCCGACGATCGACCACGGCTGGGCAAGCGGGCTTGTGGGAACCGCAAACAGCAGAACCGCGGATGCGCCCATCGGCGCCACGATCAACGGAAGGCTGGGACCGCCACCAAAGATACTGCCGCTGATCATACCGGTCAGGAGGATACCAACCAGCGCTCCGAGACACGCAATCAGGCGCTCCCTCAACGTCGCACCCGCCAGGATCGGTGCGAAGAAACGACGGCCCGGCGGTTGCGAGGGCGTCTGGTTGGGCGAATTGGTCATGCAGTCACCTGTAAATGGCAGCGCGTAGGTTGAATATTTCAGTGGGCGCCAGCGTCGGTATGCAATGCGCGGCGCAGGACTTCGATCGCAGGGGAGCTGGCCTCCCTACGATAGATGAGCAGTGTCTGAATTTCACGCAATGAATGGGTTCGAGCGTCGCCTGGCCAGTCCATCAGTTCGAATATGGATCGTGGCACTACACCGATCGCGTCACCGGCTGCAACGCTCGCCAGTATGGCGTGATAGGAGGAAACCTCCTTGGTCGCAATCGTCGGCGACGGACGTGCCCATTGTTCCGCGACACGGCGGTACGTGCATCCGGGTTCGAGCGCCGCCAACCAGCTCACACGCACGTCCAGGGCGGTTTTGATCGGCGGATGCGACGCGGGCAAGACGATCAATACGTCTTCGCGGTAGATCGGATCTCCATCGAGGTCCTCGAGCGGGTCGGGTCTCGGCATCGCGATATCGCTTGGCAAACGTGCGATCAGCGCACAGTCGATTTCTTCAGCGAGCACGGCTCGGGTCAGTTCCTCCGTCGAGCCCATTGTGAGCCTCAGCGCCAAATCCGGGTGCGTTCGGTTGATCGTCTGCAGAACCGGCGGCAGGCGGCTGGCAGCGGTACTCTCCATGCTGCCCAGCCGCAAGACGTCCGGCATCATCGTCGGCTTCAGCGCGTTGCGCGCCTCGTCACATAGCGCCACCAGCCGTGTGGCGTAGGAGCGAAAAAGACGCCCCTCGCGCGTCAGCGTCATCTTCTTGCCGTCGCGGCTGAACAGGCCGACGCCCAATTCTTCCTCGAGTGCGCGAATACGGTTGGTGACGTTGGATGGCGCACGGCCAATCTCGGTGGCGGCGCGGGTCACGCTGGTACGCTCGGCTACCAGCAGAAAAATCTCAAGGGTCGTGAAGTCCATTTTATCTACGAAGGGAATGAAGCTGCTTTATTGTTCTCGAATGGGAAATGATAATCAAGGTGATCTCGTGAAACTGCGTTCGAAACATTCCCGGAAACGGAGAAAGGCCATCGACCATGTGCACGCCTGATGAGGACGATCTTTCGCCGCGCTTTTCATCACCGCCTTGCCTGATGCACGAGGTGGATCCGGCCTATATGGGCATGGAGTCTCCAGAGGCGATCTCGATTGTGCAATGGCGGGAGCAGGAGAGAAAAAGGCTGATATCCGCGCGACAGGGCATTCCGATTGCAGAACGGACCGCACGGACAGACGCGATCGTTTCTGCGCTCGACCAACTTCTGCCCAACGTTCGAGGCGAGACGATTTCGCTGTATTGGCCGTTCCGTGGTGAACCGGATCTGCGCTCTTGGATGAACACGCTCATTGCCCGCGGCGCCGACTGCGCGTTACCGGTGGTGCTCGCCAAGGCAAAACCTCTCGGCTTTCGATCCTGGCGCGCTGGCGAGGCGCTCGAGAGGGGTGTTTGGGGGATCCCAATTTCGACCGAGGGGCGGGATGTTCAGCCGACCATCGTCATCGCACCGGTCGTCGGTTTCGACGAGAGCGGTTATCGCTTGGGTTATGGTGGGGGCTATTACGATCGTACACTCGCCGTGCTTCAACCGAAGCCATTCGTGATCGGCGTTGGGTTCGAACAGCAGAGAATGGAGAGCATCAGGCCACAATGGCACGACATCGCGATGGATGCGATCGTGACCGAAGGGCGAACGCTTTCATGCACCGTCGGTCAAGGGCGCAAGGGTGCGAGTTCCGCGAACTGCAGATAGAAGCCAAGCGACAGGATGGTGACCGCGAGCGCAACGGTACGTGAGGCGAACCGCGCCGCCAGCCATGAGAGCGCTATGCCGGCGACGACTGCCATTACCCCCAGTGATGGCCCCTGATGACTGAACGCCAATCCCAAAGCGGTCAATCCAGCTGACATCGCGAGCGTTGTTCGCACCGCATCGCCGCGCGATTGCTGACCGCGGCCATTGCGCACGAAACTCAACTCCGTCAGGCTGAAGGCCATTGAAACGCTCAGCAGCAGCGACAGCAGCAACCCACTCCACATCATCCGACAATCCCTTGGTTGGATGTTTCAGACAGAGTGAAGCAAGAGTTGGGCCACCTGAAACGGTGTTGCATTTGCACGACCGCGCGTCCGATTTGCGGGAAAAACTGGCCAGTGCCAGGCAAACTGCACGTTCCTTGTGCAAATCACGCGGTCGCTGAGGCATGGGCATGATCCGCTTTGAGGTCACGCTCGCTTTCCAGGACGACGGGTAGTCGAAGCAAGCCGTGGCGATGCCCGCAACTCGCGCGCGTCGCTTTCGATGCGTGGGGCAGGTGCTGCTTTCGTGATTTGCCTGTAGGCTTGTTGATCGCTTCTAGAGGCAACCGGGAGGGTGTCATGAGTGACCATGTCTACAAGAAGGTAGAACTTGTCGGCAGTTCGAAGTCTTCCGTTACGGAGGCGATCGAAACGGCGATCGCGCGGGCGTCGAAAACCATGAGAAATCTCGAGTGGTTCGAGGTCGATCAGATCCGGGGCCACATCAAGGACGGCGAAGTGGCGCACTATCAGGTGGTCATGAAGGTCGGCTTCCGGATCGACGACTGACGCGCGGCCGGGCTGGTCTTCGGCAATTGCCGGTTACTAGAATCTGTCGACTCTGCTAGTCAGGTTGAACAGTCTGTCGACCCTCGCGTGAAGCGAGGTCGCTGCCGGTGTCCTCAATTGTTGCCCGGTCGAACAGGATGACCGAACGGCAGGCGTTCGCCGTCTAACCGAGCTCAATGGATGGATGACGATGGCTGAACGACGATATGGCGAAGCGCCGCCGAAGATAGATATCACGATTGCCGGTGCGGACTGGTATGGCCGGCAGATCGATCGCGAGCGTCATCAGAACACTCTGTTCGTCGATCTCGACCTGACCGATGCGCAGACCGTTGGTGTCGTCTTCCAAGAATGCACCTTCCGGCGGGCGCGCTTCAATGCCTCGTCGCATCAGGCGGGTGCCTTCGTGAACTGCACTTTCGTGTCCTGCAAATTCTTCGACAGCCGGTTCACAGAGTGCAAGTTCGTCGGCAGCATGTTCGATACATGCGACTTCGACCAGATGCAGGTCTCAGGCGGCGACTGGTCCTTCGTCGGCTTGCCCGGCGCCGGTCTCGGCCGCGCATCCTTCAAGGAAACCCGCTTGCGGGAGGCAGACCTTACCGGTGCCTCCTGCAAGGGTGGCTCGCTGAGAGACGTCGATCTCTCCGGCGCGTGGCTGCACGGCATCGATTTTACAGCCTGTGATCTCAGGGGCAGCGACCTCAGTGCGATCGAACCGGAAAACGTGCACCTCAAGGACGCGATCATAACGATCGACCAAACCATCACCATCGCCGAGGCATTAGGCCTCGACGTGCGGCGGAAGTGAACCCTCCCCAAGAACTGGATGCGTTGATGACGGACAGGCGCGCGCCATTGCGTTCTGGCTGGTGACAGGCGAACGGCGAGCCCTCCGGACCGCGAACCACAAGCCAGATGTGCGGGTGATCGCTACCCGCCACCCTCCATTTGGATATCCGGCGCTCGCCCCTATCGCGAGACCGGTGTGCGTCCCGACGGCTCAGGTCACTCCGCGGTCAGACCGTCAAAGACTTCGAGCATGGCATCGCTGATGGCTTTGCCGAGCGCGGCGGCAGTTTCCCCCAGCGTATCCTCATTCATGTCGCGAGCGGCCATAGCAAAGGCGGCACCCTCGGCCGTGACGATTTCCTGGGCGCGCTGGATTGCCCAAAGTGCGAAGTCGCTGCGGCCGCTGATCTCGACGGTTTCCATGATTTCTCCTGATTGGTTTGAGCGAGTGGCTTATAGCCGATTTAGCAAATATTGGAGCCGCGCGCTGGGGCGCGTTCGAAAGATCCACATGCGTCTCGGCTCGATCTGATCGTTTCGGATGAGAAAGGGCCCCGGACAGACGGCACTCCATCGTCTCAAGGACGGCGAGCGGGCGCTCGCGCGCAGTTGAGCAACAGGCAAAGTACGACGCTGAGGTCAGCACCGCCTAGCCCAAATTGAGGAGTTCGCCACCCGTTTTGATTCGTTGCCTTTAAAGGCCGTCGCTGTCACGTTGTAGCTCGTGAATGGCCACCGGACGAGCGGACCCATGTTGCTCGCCGGATTTATTGCCGGCCACTCACGGCATTGTTTATAGAGACATTTTAGGCCTGTCGTGAATTACGGGACGGAGGAGGAGCCGCCCCGTCTCACGCATGCGACATGTCGAATGCCCCGCGCTTCGGTCAAAGCCGACGCGCACTGCCGCGCCGCGTGGGTTACTTTCCGATTATCTGCGGGATGTAGACGACAGCCCGATCACCACCGTCCGAAAATGCGCCGCCGACGGCGAGATAGGCGGTTATGGCGAGGGCTGAAAGGAGCATGATTCCGACCGGCAGTCCGGTTGATGCCCTTTGTTCTGGCCAACGCTCCCTGTCGTACATCATCGGTTCCTTTCGTGGCGCTTCAGCATCGGGCGAGGGCGCCCGGCGGAATAGGAACGCCGAAAGACGGGGAGGGTTCCCGACCTTGCCGCAGTTGAACGGACGCATGGCCCTATCAAGCGCCGAAGACAAGGCGCGCTTCGTCGGTTGTCGGCGGTGCACTCGCGTACTGAGAACAAAGCGATCGACGACAGCCGGCGACCGGTTGGGAAGCGTTGCTGTGCGTGAGCGCGGTCGGTAACGTGACATCCGGCATCGAATCGCTTCTTTTCGTCGGTGCAGGTTGACGGCGCGTTCAAGCCCGCGGGAGGGACCGGCAAGCTGCTTTCGGCGAACCGGATATCCCGTTTTGGAGCATTTTTCTTGGAAAGCCCGCATACTGCATAAAGTTGTAGGTACCCTGGAAATGGAATATCCATAAACTCGCGCTAGACCGATCGTCATTGGTGAATCGGGAGCGGTGGATGCGAAGAGAAGTACAGTTCAACGGGCAGAGGGACTGGCGAATCGCGCGATATGTCATCGGTGGCATTGTTGGTTTCGCCGTACTCGCGCAGGTTTTGGTCTATCTCAGCCTGGTGGCTCTCGTCGATCGGCCCTATGCGGCCGCGGTGGTTGGCGCCGCGTTGATCTCCCTGTTGATGGGCGTGCCGCTGATCGTCCTCGCGGCGACGCAGTATCGCCGGGCCCAGCGCCTTCGCAACCAGATCAACCATGTCGTCGCCCACGATGCCACGACGGGCTGCGTAACCGGCCGCGGGCTGGTCCAGCAGGTCAATGGCCTCGAGCGTCGCCGGCAACGCGCCGGCGAAGAGCTTCACGGAGCACTCATTCATCTCAGGATCAACAACCTCGACGATGTCGGTGCCGCTTTCGGTCCGGCCTGGAGCGAAGAACTGCTCCAGTTCGTCGCCTCCACGATCAGCACCTCGGTGCGGCGCGATGACATCGTCGCTCGAACCGGCCCGGCAAGCTTCGACGTTCTTTTGGTCGGCGCGAGCGAATCGGATGCCGAGCACGTTTCCATCCGCCTGACGAAGGCATTGGCTTCGGCACACTTCTCGGCAGACGGCAGCAAGGTCGATCTGGCAATTAGCGTCGGCGGCGCATTGTTCGACGGCAGCGTAGATCTCGAACGGTTGCGCCGTGCGGCAGCATCCGAAACTGTATTGGTTGCCAGCGAGGGAACGCAAACCGTCGATTTCGTCCGGCTCCCTTCAGCGTGATTTACTGGGTGCCGGCGCCAGTGACGGGAAGACGGGTAATCTCCGCTCGCAGCGGCTGAGGCCATAGTGAGGAATTCGCGCTGCCGTTGCGTTGACGACAACGTTGCAACGGGCCGAAGCGCCTTGTTACCTTGGGCAGCCGCGGCTGATTTATTTTATTTCAATAGGTTAACGGTTACTCTTGTTGCCACACGAATGTTCCATTTTTGCAACATAGCCGTGCGAAAGCTTGGGGCGCCATAGAACCACCCCAAAATTGGTGGCCGCGTTATATTACCTCTGTATTATCTATCGGTAAATTTCGGCAGTTGTAACGCACGCTCGGATTCGCCAGCATGACGTACGGATTGCGAGGGGGATAATATTGAAAGTGGGGAAAACTTTTAAGGGCGGGCTTTTTTCCATTCTGCTCGCGTCAACCGTATTTGCAGGTGGCGCAGCCGAAGCGATGACGCTGAGGGAAGCGCTTCAGATCGCGATGGAATCGAACCCGGAAATCGGGCAGTCGATCGAGAACCGCGAGGCAATCGAGTTCGAACTGCGGCAGGCGCGCGGTCTCTATCTGCCGAGCGTCGACATGGAAGCTTCGACGGGCGTTCAACATCTTGAGGACGAAGCCCGTCGCCTTGGTTCCATTGAGAACGATCCGCTCTATCCTTCCGACGTCGGGCTGACCATTACGCAGAAGCTCTTCGATGGCGGTGGTCGTCGCGCCGAACTGGAGCGTCAGGCGGCGCGCGTCGACAGCGCCTCCTTCCGGGTCCTCGAACGGTCCGAGACGATCGGTCTGCAGATCGTCCGCGAATATTTCGAATATATTCTCCAGCAGCAGATCGTTGCGGAAGCGCGCAAGAACGTCGGCGTGCACCAGTCGATCCTGTCGGATATCAGCTCGCTGATTTCAGGTGGCGCCCTGACCGATGCGGATCGCCAGCAGGCGAGTGAACGCCTGTTGTCGGCCAAGGCCCGTCTGCAGGAAGCAGAGGAATCGCTCGAAACCGTCAAGATCAGCTTCAACCGCCTGGTTGGCCAGCCCCTCACGAAGCCGTCCATGCCGAAGTCGGTCGCCGGCGTTCTGCCGAAGACGCTCGAGACGGCAATCGGTATCGCCCGCGGCAGCAATCCGCGCATCAAGGCCGCCGATTCCGACATCAGCGCTGCGGATTCGCAGGTCAAAGCGGCACGCTCGAACATGCTTCCGGAAGTCTTCGCCGAAGGGCGTGTGCGCACGGGCAACGATATCGACGGCGCGACCGGCAACAGCTGGGATGCCCAGGCGCGGATCGTGGCGAAGTGGAACCTCTATCGTGGCGGCATTGATATCGCCAACGAGCAGGAGCAGATGCGCCGTGCAAGCGAACAGCGGCTGGTCTTCCACCAGGCACATCGCGAGGTCGAGGAAGCCGTTCGCATTTCCTGGGAACGCCGCAACAGCCAGTACGAGATCTCCCGCACGCTGAACGCGCAGGCTCAGATGAACGTACAGCTCGTCGAGTCCTATCGCGAACAGCTCAAGGTCGGGCAGCGTTCGCTGCTTGACGTGCTCGGCGCGCAGAATTCGCGTTTCAATGTCAGCGTTCTCGCGAAAACCTCGCAGTACGCCGCTCTGTTTGCCGAGTACCGCCTGCTTGCGGCGACCGGCCAGCTCCTGTCGACGATGCAGATCAAGGCGCCGGCCCAGGCCGAAGCCTATGCCCGCAACGAGTTCAATGTCCCGGATACGCCGCCCACGGAAACCTATCGCCGTGTTCCTTCGCGCCAGACGAACGACTTGCCGCTCGATTTGTTGGCGCCGATCCGGCAGAAATGATAGTCCTCGTCAAGGTGGACACAATCGGTGGTAGTGCAAAGCATTGACAGGCATGTGCAGATTGGCCCGTCTTTGACTGGCTTTCCCGAGGCGTTCAAGGAGATATGTATCTTCTTGAACCGCCCCTCGTCCGACAGCGTGCTTTATTCCGACGTTCCTTTTGACGCGCGGTTGCCGAGCGCCGAGGACGTCTCACGTATTGCGGAGCGAGTCGGCCTGGAAACGGAAATCGTTTCCGGGCGCGCGATCGGCAATCGTGATTTCGTATACCCGCTGCTGCTCGTCTTTCGTGACGGCAGCGCCATGGCGCTTTTGGAAGAGGCGCCTGACGGCACGTTGAACCTTTCGAACAGAGCTGCTGCTCCCGGCGAAGCGGCGGTGAAACTGTCTGAGTTGCAGCTCGGCGGTCTCGCCTATGCCTTGTCCTTCTCAGCCACCTATCTCAATACGGCGTCCGGCCGCGGCGTCGGTGAGGCCCGTAACATCGACCGCCGGCATTGGCTGACGGCCACGGTCAAGCCATTCTGGCAAGCCTATGTGCAGGTGGCGATCGCGGCCTTTTTCATCAACGTGCTGGCGCTGGCCGCGCCGCTCTTTACGATGAACGTCTATGACCGGATTCTGCCGAACAAGGCGATGGCGACACTTTGGGTGCTGGCACTTGGCATCAGCACCGCCATTCTGTTCGACTTCCTGCTCAAGACGGTTCGTGCCGCGCTGATCGACTTTGCCGGACGGAAGGCTGACCTGAAGCTCTCCTACATGCTGTTCGAGAAGATACTGCATGCGACGATGGCATCGCGGCCACCTTCGACAGGCGAATACGCCAACCGAGCGATGCAGTATGAATTCGTTCGCGAGTTCTTCACCTCGAATACGCTCAGCACCCTCATCGACAGCCTTTTCGTCTTCGTTTTCATCGCAGCGGTCTACGCGGTCGCAGGCTGGATCGCGCTCATCCCGGCGGTCGCGTTCCTCTTGAGCGTCTTGATCGGCTATGTCGCGCAGTACAAGATCGGCAACCGCGTCGCCGCCGCCTCGAACGAATCGGCCCAGCGCCAGGCGCTATTGGTAGAGACGATCAGCGCCATCGAGACGGTGAAGACGCTGCATTCGGAAAAGCAGCTTTTGCGCCGCTGGAACGAACTGGCCAAGCACTCTTCGAACACGGCCGAGCAGATCAAGGAGATCTCCTCCTGGGCCTCGCACGCGACACAATTCGTGCAGCAATTGGTGACGGTCTGCATTGTCGTCGCCGGCGCTTACGAATTCACTGAAGGCAACATCTCCTCGGGCGCGATCATTGCGGCCAGCATGCTTTCCGGCCGTGCCGTCGCGCCGCTGGGGCAGATTGCGATGACGCTGGCACGGCTGCGTCAGGCGATTTTGTCGCTGCGCATCCTAAATGCGGTGATGGAGCAGCCGGAAGATCGGCCGGACACGATCGGTTTCGTCAACCGCGAGATCCGCAACGGCAGCATCACTTTCACCAATCTCGATTTCGCCTATCCGGGGACCGACTACAAAGTGGTCAGCGGCATGAACGTGACGATAAAGGCGGGCGAGCGTGTTGGCATCATTGGCCGCATCGGTTCGGGAAAGACCACGCTCGGCCGGCTTCTCGCAGGTCTCTACGCGCCCAGCGCCGGCCGTATTCTGCTCGATGGCGTCGATATCCGGCAGTTGCATCCCTCCGTTGTCCGCTCGGCCGTCTCCTTCGTGTCGCAGAATTCCGACCTGTTTTCCGGCACCATCAAGGAAAACCTGCTGATGGCGAACCCGACCGCCAGCGATGAAGAAGTGGTCGCGGCAGCCCGGCTTGCCGGCGTCGACGACTTCGTCTCCCATCATCCGCGTGGCTATGACATGCCGGTCGGTGAGCGCGGTTCCCAGCTTTCGGGCGGGCAGCGCCAGGCGGTCGCCATTGCCCGACTGTTGTTGCGCAAGCCGAAGGTGGTGTTCCTGGACGAGCCTTCCGGGGCCATGGACCTCGCCAGCGAGCGTGAACTGATCAACAAGCTCTCCAATGTGTTCAGCAGCGATGTCACCCTTCTGATCTCCACGCACCGCCACAGCATGCTGAGCCTCGTCGATCGCCTGCTTGTTCTCGACCGCGGGCGCCTCATCGCTGATGGCCCGAAGGCCGCGGTCATCGAACAGTTGCAACGACGCTCCGGTCCTGCCGGACCGGCCGAGGGGGCGGGGTTATGATCCACGCTCTCGACATGACGACGAAACAATGCCTGTCCGCAAGTGGCGGGAGGGGGCAGCATGACTGAGAAACCGCCGCTTGCCGCGCGCGCCGGACTGCTTGTCATCGGCTTGCTGATCAGCTGTTTCGTCGCCTGGGCGGCGATTGCCGAGGTAGACGAAATCGCACGTGGCGAAGGCAAGGTCATTCCCGTCTCGAAGACGCAGATCATCCAGTCGAGCGAGCCCGGCATCGTGCGCGAGATCGCCGTGCAGCTCGGGCAGGTCGTCCGCCGCGGCGACCTGATCCTGCGGCTCGACGATACGGCCAGCGGCTCCTCGCTTGGCGAGCTCGAAGCCAAGGCACGGTCGCTGCGCGCGCAGATAGCGCGCTTGGAGCTCGAAGAGAGTGGGGCCTACGACGCCAAGTACAATTGCCCCGAGAATATCGCCAAGGTCGCACCGGCTATCTGCGCCAACGAGGAGCAACTGCTCCAGGCGAAGGCTGGAAACTTCAACAACAAGCTGTCGGTCATGCAGGCCCGCGAGGGCCAGCGTCAGAAGGAACTGGCGGAGGCGCAAGCCAACATCACCCGGCTGACCGAGAGCCTGCAGGTCACGGAACGGGAACAGGGGCTCATCGAGCCGATGGCCAAACGCAAGCTCATCGCTCAAACAGAGCTACTGCGGGTCGAAAAGGAATTGACCGACACCCGGGGACAGCTCGCCCTGTGGAAGCAATCGGTCGGCAAGCTGGAGGCGGCGCTCGAGGAGGCGTCGCTGCAGGTCACCGAACTCTCCCTGCAACTGAAGCAGGAGGCCCTGGCGGAAAAAACGGAGGCCCTCTCGCAGCTTTCGGTGATCGACGAAACGATCCGCGGGGCGACCAGCCGGGTCGCCAACACCGATATCCGTTCCCCGGTCGATGGCATCATCAATACGTTAGATGTCAACACGGTCGGTGCCTATGTGACGCCGGGCGCAGTGATCGGCGGCGTCGTGCCGACATCGGAGACGCTGCTCGTCGAGGCGCGGCTTTCACCGCGCGACGTCGCCTTCGTGCGTCCGGGCCAACCGGCTTTGATCAAGGTCTCCGCCTATGATTTCTCGATTTATGGCGGCCTCGGCGGCATCGTTGAAACCGTCAGCGCCGACAGTCTCGTCGACCAGAACAATGGCGAGACCTATTATCTCGTGCGCGTTAAAACCGACACGGCTGCGCTGGTGAAGGACGGGCGGGAATATGCCATCATGCCGGGCATGATCGCTTCGGTCGATATCATGACGGGCAAGAAGACGATCCTTGCCTATCTGATGAAGCCGATCAACAAGGCGCGTGAGGAAGCTCTGCGGGAGCGCTGATGAATGAACGAAACGCAGCCTCCACCGTCCGATGAGGACCTGAGCGCGCTGCGGTTCCGCGTCGTCACCATCGGCGGTCAGCGCCGCGGGATCAAGCTCGAGGAAATCTATTGGCACTGTCTTGGCGAGCTTGCCGCGCGGCAGGGACGAAGACTTGCGGATATCGTTGCAGCTTGTGAAAGAGAGCTTGAAGGCGAGGGGAATTTGACGGCGCGACTGCGCTACGTCGCCACGCGCTACATGCGCGACGAGCTTATCGGTGCCAGGCAACGCAGCAATCTGGCGATCGTCGCCGGCCAGGTTCGCGCCAGCCCAACGCCTGCCTTTGCGCTCACGGGAAACAAGAACATCGTCGCCTTCAACCCCGCGTTCCTCTCCTTTGTCCAGTCGCGGGTTCTGCGGTCGCAGCAGCCGCAGCCGGCGCGTGGCTTGAGGCTCGCCTTCGATGTTCAGTTCGTCGATCTTGTCCGCCGTTTGAAGGCAGCTCCAGGCGAGCCGCAGCCCGCGGGTTTCACCATCGGCGTGCAGGGGCAGGTGACGCGCGGCAAACTCAACGCCGCACTGGCCCCGCTTGCCGACCAGGACGTGATCATCGGCTTCATCCTGGCCTGAGAGCTCGGAGGTCCGCCTGCCGCGAGGACGGCTGGGCGGCGTTCATGAATAGGTCTGATCGTGAAGACGTCGACGTTGGAGCCGAGGTTCAGCGAACCGCAACGCCTTCGCCGGGCATGACATCCGCGAAAGGTTCGGCAGACGCGACCTTATCGCCGGTGGTCTTGATGCCATGGATCCAGGAGCGATCGGCGCTGACCGAAAAGAGCGCCTGATAGCTCGGAAGCGCGCGGTCAAGCTTCACCTCGTCACTCAGGTTATCGAGAATGAAGTGGCCCTGGCTCGTCGTGATTGCCAGCACCGCGTGATAGAGGTTGCGCCGGACATCGCGAAGTACAACGATCGACATGGCCTCTGACGGCAGACCGGCCGCCTTCAGGGCAGCCATCTTCAGGATGGCATAGTCTTCGCAGTCACCCTTGCCGCGGGCAAGAATTTCATCCGGCGTTGCCCAGTAGTCCTTGGAGCCGTAGTTCTCCGCGTCCGGCTGGTAGCGCACGATCCGGTTCACCGTGCGGTTGATGCCGCTGATTTTCTGGCGGAATGCAAGACCGTTGGCGTTTTCGATCGCCTTGCCGAGAATGCCGCGGGCGGCACAACCGCTCTCCTGTGCGCAGCGGTTGAAGTCCGCCGCCACGACTGCCGGATAGACGGTCTTCCATTTGCGCGCCACTGGGATTGAAGAGACGCGGAAGGCGACCGAATGGAACACGGCGGAGGGTTCCGACTCTGCCGCTGCCTGGCCGCCGAAGCTCGCGCGCGCAGTCACCGTCACCTTCTGCACCTGCCGGCTCTTCAGAGCCTCGGAAGCCTGCTTCGACAAGGTGTTGATCGTCTCCGTGGCGACGGCTGCCAGGGGGCTTGCCATGCTCAGCAGCTGCTGGAAGAGACCAGCGTGGAGCATACCGGACTGGCCCGCCTGAACGGATGATGTCGCAGATAGCGACACCAGGCCGATCGCGAACACCGAAGTCTTCAGGTATTTTCCGCAGTGCTTCCAGCTGTTCTTGTTCATTGCCGTGTCTCTCGGTTTCGTGAGGACACTGTACGAATGAAAAGAAAAATGCCGGTAAAGCGGTATGTATTATTTAGTGTACTCCGAAACAATACGTTTTGTATAAAATTTTATTCAAATTTTATACTTGCGTATTCTTTCAGATCAGACCGCCAGCCCACCTTGTAGACACACCAGCAACATCGTCATTGGCGGCATGTCGCGCGGATTGCCGATCGCGACCGTTTGTTTCGCAGTTCTTCTTGAGGTTCCCTAGGCGATAAGCCTGCACGTCGAACCAATGGAAGGGCTCAGGTGTCGTCGAGCACGATTTCGAGGCCACTTCTTCGAGCCGCCGTGCCCGCGCGGAAGATGGTTATGGACCAATGACCAGAAATACTAAATTTGTACTAAGCTCACCAATTTTGGGTATTAGCATAATATATTATGCTGTTTTTCGCTAATCCCTCAGCCCCCGATTGCGCTCCAAAAAGCTTGGTGTTTTCTTGCTCGCAAAGGTCGAGGGGTATTTCTATGGCAACCGAAGGCACCACAATTTCGAACGAAGCCGCCGCTACGCAGGCAGAGGCAATCGAGTTCCGCAACGCGCCGGATGGCAAGGCTGACCGACTGGTGGCGCAGGCGGCGACGGGAGCAGAGGGAGAACCCCAGCTCGTCGACCCGGCAACCGGAGCGCCGGTGAAAGGCGCCGAGACAGCGCCACAGACGCCGCCCATGCCCGCGACGGTCACAGCCGATGCTTCGAACGTGGTGCACCTGCCCGCAGGCGCGTCGATCGAGAAAATCAAGGTCGTCGGTACCGATATCGTTTTGGAACAGCCGGACGGGTCGACGATCACCATTCACAACGCCGCATTGAAGGTTCCGACCTTCGTCATCGGCGATGCTGAAATCCCGCGCGAAACCCTGGTGGCCGTGCTCGGCGAAAACGGCATCAACGTTGCAGCGGGTCCGGACGGCAGCATCAGCGTCGTCTCGAACCAGAGCAGCGGCGGCGGTTTTGGTGACGCCAACGCGGACATTGGCCAGGCCGGACCGGTTATCGGTCTGTTGCCGCCGACCGCCCTGGAATTTCCGACCCTCGAGGCGACCGAGCTTCTTCCCTTTACGCTTGACCCAAATGACAACCCGTCGATCATCCCCGATGGCGGCAGCAGCGATCCCAGCGGCATCCTCGTGAGCGACCGGCAGGTCGACGAAGCTGGCCTCGCCAGCGGATCGCGCGCAGGCGATGGCAGCGCTTCGGTCAACGGCATCTTCACGATCTCCGATCCGGACGGCCTGGGCGATGTCGCCAGCCTGACGATCAACGGCCAGACTTTCACAATCGGCGGACTCGTCGGCCAATCGGTCGTGGGCCTGTTCGGCGTGCTGACCATCACCGCGTACAACCCCGCCACTGGCGCGGCGCAGTATACCTATGAACTGACGAGCCCCGTTACTGGCTCCGGTCCGGGCGCAAATGTCGAGCAGGACCGGGATACCTTCAATCTGACGATCACCGACGTTGACGGCGCGACGGGTACGGCGACGCTGCGCGTGGATATCGTCGACGACGTTCCCTCGATCGGTATCACGGATCCGGCCTCCTCCAACGTGGTCGAGGGCCAGGCGCTTGCCGGCAACTGGACGCTTTCGGCCGGCGCTGACGGTGTCAGCACAGTGGACGTCACAGTCGGCAACACCACCCAGACCCTGGCGCTGACGGCAGGTCAGTCTGTGGTGTTCGCGCTTGCCGAAGGCACGCTGACGGTCAATGCCGACAAGACCTGGTCGTTCGATACGGCCAGCAACCTCAACAATGCCGGTGGCGTCAACGTCACCTTTTCGCTGTCGGCCACGGACGCCGACGGTGACACGACGAGCGACAGCCAGACGATCACCGTCACCGATGGTAGTAGTCCGTCGATCGAAGCGGAGGCGGGAACCGCATCGCTGACACTCGACGACCAGACCCTTGCCGACGGCTCGACACCGGGTTCGAACACGAGCACCGGCACGATCGGCTTTGCGGCCGGTACGGATGCGATCGCGACGATCGCGTTTGGCGACACCAGCGGCCTGACCGGGGCACTGACCTGGGATCGCGTCTCCGACACGCAGATTATCGGCCGCGCCGGCGGTGTTGCGATCGTCACGCTCGACCTGGTGCGCAGCGGCGACAGCGCCTCGGTGACGGCGACGCTGAACGACAACTACGCCAGCCATCCCGGCGTCAACGCCGACGACCTTGCGAGCCTCGGCTCGGTCAAGGTGATCGCCTCCGACACGGACGGCGACACGGCCGAGGGCACGGTGAACGTGTCGGTCTCCGACGACATTCCGGTGATCGGCATCACGGATCCGGCCTCCTCCAACGTGGTCGAGGGCCAGGCGCTTGCCGGCAACTGGACGCTTGCGGCCGGCGCTGATGGTGTCAGCACCGTGAATGTGACGGTCGGCAACACCACCCAGACCCTGGCGCTGACGGCCGGTCAGTCGGTGGTGTTCGCGCTTGCCGAAGGCACACTGACGGTCAATGCCGACAAGACCTGGTCGTTTGACGCGGCGAGCAACCTCAACAATGCCGGTGGCGTCAACGCCACTTTCTCGCTGTCGGCCACGGATGCCGACGGTGACACGACGAGCGACAGCCAGACAATCACGGTCACCGATGGCGCCGGTCCGTCGATCGAAGCGGGGGCGGGAACCGCATCGCTGACGCTCGACGACCAGACCCTTGCCGACGGCTCGACGCCGGGTTCAAACACGAGCACCGGCACGATCGGCTTTGCGGCCGGTTCGGATGCGATAGCGACAATCGCGTTCGGCGACACCAGCGGCCTGACCGGGGCGCTGACCTGGGATCGCGTCTCCGATACACAGATCGTCGGCCGTGCCGGCGGTGTTGCGATCGTCACGCTCGACCTCGTGCGCAGCGGCGACAGCGCCACGGTGACAGCGACGCTGAACGACAACTACGCCAGCCATCCCGGCGTCAACGCCGATGACCTTGCGAGCCTCGGCTCGGTCAAGGTGATCGCCTCCGACACGGACAGCGACACGGCCGAGGGCATGGTGAACGTGTCGGTCTCCGACGACGTTCCGACGATCGACACGACCAAGATCGCGGCCCCGGCAGCGACAACGGTCGACGAGACGGCGCTGGGCGCGGATGCCTCCTTCACGGTCTCGAACGTGTTTCAGTCCGGGTTCTCGGCCTATGGCGCGGATGGTGCGGGCTCGGTGAGCTATGGGCTGCAGCTGTCGGGCAACAATGTCGGCTCGGGTCTGTTTGCCCATGGTGTCAACGGCGCCAAGGGTGCAGAGATCCTGCTCAGCCAGTCCGGCAACGTGATCACCGGTGCGGTGAACGGGACGACCTACTTCACCATCACACTGGCCAATAGCCAGGTGACGCTCGACCAGCTCAAGGCGATCTGGCACGACAACGCGGGCAGCCATGACGAGCCGCTGAGCCTGAACATCGCAGGCGGCACGCTGCAGCTAGTGGCGACGGTGACGGATGCCGATGGCGACACGGCCAGCCATAGCGTCAACCTGGGTGCCGGCAGCACCTTCACCTTCGAGGACGACGGGCCGAGCGCATCGCTGGAACTGGTGTCGCAGCCCAAGACGATCGTGGTCGACGAGACGGTGGGCGAGAACGCCGGCGAGGCCGCTGTTGGCCTTGGCCAGGTGACGGTCTCCGGTTCGGATCTGTTCACGACGGCGGGCACGTCGGTTGGCCAGGACAACGAAGGCGCGACGACGGCCTATTCGCTGGCGATCGTGAACGGGGGCCACACCGGGCTCTACCTGACGGGGAGCACGACGGAGATTCTGCTGGTGCAGAACGGCTCCGTGATCGAGGGCCGCGTGGGCGGCACGGTGGCCTTTACGGTCGAGATCAACCCGGCCAACGGGTCGGTGACGCTGACGCAATATGAGTCGCTGAACCATGCGAACACGAGCAGCTACGACGAGGCGGTTTTGCTGGCCTCGAATGCGCTGCAGGCGGTTCTGACGGTGACGGACGGCGACAAGGACGTCGCCACCGATACGGTCGACCTCGGCGGCGGCCTCATCAAGTTCGAGGACGACGG